>NZ_CFIGVI010000001.1:244193-256114 GCF_984588085.1 Wandonia sp. | reverse complement strand
TGAAGTCGGCTTGCATTCACCTTCCCTTGTTTTCATAAGGAAATTAGTAGTCGTAGTGTAATATCCTCTTCTGGTTTCGTGTGACAAAACAACACTTTGATACACTCCAATCCGACAACTGTACACTATCTCTATATTTCATATCAGCACCTTTAAAGATAAGAAATTACACCTCATAAAGCAATGATTTTTATCAGTTTACATCTCTTTTTCAAGAGATCAGTCTGTCAATACGTCTTCGGCATCTTCTTTGTAAGACAAAATGAATAACTTTAGGCAAAAATTGAACAACAGGTATGAAAAAGATAATTGCTGGTCTATTTATTTTTGGCGCGATCACATGTGGATTTGCTCAAAAAATCAATAAAAAGAATCTGGAACCCGGTATGTATGCCAACATCCAGACCTCTAAGGGGAATATTCTCGTGGTGCTTGAACACGAAAAAACACCCCTTACAGTAGCCA
This sequence comes from Wandonia sp., assembly GCF_984588085.1. Taxonomy (NCBI): domain Bacteria; kingdom Pseudomonadati; phylum Bacteroidota; class Flavobacteriia; order Flavobacteriales; family Crocinitomicaceae; genus Wandonia; species Wandonia sp. Next base: position 255,649 of record NZ_CFIGVI010000001.1, on the reverse strand, counting down.
ACTTCATCGGGTTATCCGAAGGTAAATTCCAACCATTTGACTCGGTTTATTACAAAGCTCCATTTTACGACGGGCTAAAGTTTCACCGGGTAATCGCTAACTTTATGATTCAGGGAGGAGACCCTAAGGGAAATGGAATGGGAGGTCCCGGATATAAATTTTTTGATGAATTCCAGGATGATCTGAAACACGACAAAGCAGGAGTCCTCTCTATGGCGAACAGCGGACCTAATACAAATGGGAGCCAGTTTTTCATTACACACAAAGAAACCCCCTGGCTGGATGGAAAGCATAGCGTATTTGGTCATGTGTTACAAGGACAAGATGTAGTCGACAGTATTGAGCAAAATGATAGTATTGTTCGTATATCTATTATCCGAAAAGGAAAATCCGCTAAAAAATTCAAGGCTTCAAAAGTTTTTCAGCAACTTTACCAGGAAAAAGCTGAACAGGTAGCAAAAGAACTTGCAGAAATGGAAAAAGTAAAAAACATGAGTGTTGAGGAGTACAAAACGTACTTCAAAGAGCAAACTATAAAAGATTTCCCTAAGGCAACTCAAACCGAATCAGGATTGATGCTTGTTATTCATGAACCGGGAAGTGAAGAGAAGCCACAAAAAGGGCAAATGGTAAAGGTGCATTACACAGGTACATTTCTCAATGGAAAAAAGTTTGACTCCTCAAAAGACCGCGATCAACCGTTCTCCTTTCCTGTAGGAAAAGGAAAAGTAATCAAAGGTTGGGATGAAGGTATTCCGTTGATTGGAAAAGGCGGAAGAGCAACTCTTATCATTCCTTACTTTCTTGGATACGGCTCCAGAGGACAATCTATTATCCCACCGTATGCTACTCTTCTTTTTGAAGTGGAAGTTTTGGATTTTTAAGTTGAAAAAAGAGAATACAAAAAGGGAGCTATCTTGTTTATAGCTCCCTTTTTTGTGCACTAACCCTTTACTTCTTCACCAGTTTATGCATCAGGATATCACCTGCCGTTTCAAGTAATAAAGTATATATGCCTGCTGGCAAATGACTCACATCAAGACTCACATTTGATGTATTTATTTCAGATTCAATATAAACCCGACCATCTATCCCCACGACCTTTACAACAGCAGATTCTTCATTCTTCCGGTTTAGCGTAACAGTGTTTTCTGCCGGATTGGGATAAACCTGTAATGCATTCTTGTCTTCTTCCTCACTTATTGAAAGATTTGGAGCCTGTGTAATTACCCAACGTCTCTTTCTGATTCCTGCAGGATCAGCAACAGAATGGTCACTATATACATCATAGGCAGAAACAAAGCAAGATTCATTATAAGGTGTCTTTTCACCATCAAAAAACTGACCACCGTCCAATTGCCATCCGGAAGGGGCAATATATTCGTATTCTAAACCACCTTCAAAGCCATAACAATCATCAAAATGTTGAACATAACGTTCTATCGGTTCGTAATCACTTCCATTCCATACCTCGAAAATTATTTCCGTCCGATTCCCTTCTCCATCGTAATCACTGGTAACTGAATGTTGTTGTGTATACGCTCCCGATTCCATCTGATAATCTCCATAAAGAATGAAATCAGCAGGATAGTACTGGTCAAGCTCACTTCTCTTGCCGATGATTCCATCTGTTATCTTCTGCACGCCATCCAAACCTACAAAGTAATAATCCGGGCGAAATTCAGATGGTCCCCATTCAGAAATCTCCATTCGCTGAAAACCTTCATAAGATAACAGGTTATTATTCCAAACGGAAATATCTATTACTATCGGATCAGGCGTTTCTCCATAGGCATAATTAAAAACATATATCTCCTCCCAATACTCTCCGTCCTCACTCTCAAAACCTCTCAAACTGGTAAAACGATTTTCGGCATCTCTCTCGTACTCCATACGTACTTCTCCATCATACTCCCACTCTCCTGCATTATAGATTTCCTGAAGTGAGCTACTGTAATATCCCTCCGGAGTGTATGTATTAATTGTCCGGTAACCGTATGCCCAAAAATTATTCACAACATCCCAGTTTTGGTGAATGATTGAGCTTACGTTACCATAGCCATCATAATTATATATTTTACGACTAAGGTTTTGGTAGGCTCCATCCTGCATAGTAAGCGTTCTCAACTGACCTCCTGGAAAATACGTTAAGACATAATTGTTTGCCAACGTTTCTACTCCTCCTGCACTAACTGCATATTTCTCCAGAGAATAAGGTGTATCGTAACTATTATTCTTGTTCAGATTATACCGGGGTATAATACCCTCATGTGCTGCGTATTCACTTCTAAGATGAGTTGGAATAAGGGAAATTTTATCCGATGCAACAGGAAGTTGTCCCCACAACCATCCCTGCACAAGCGTTCCTAGCGCTGCTAAAAGGAGTACTTTTCTTTTCATACTTATCATTTTGTTACTATAAATAGCTTATAGTAACAAAAGTAAGCTGACAATTCCTGTAAAAAAGGAGGGGAAACCCTGAAAAGCGTGGTTAATTATCTGTCGCCACTAACTTGTCCAGAAAACGCTTCAGATTTTCATTAACAGCAAGTTCCGGATTTCCAAGAACGAGTAAACTGGTTAACCTTTCACGCTCCATCCATAACAGCAAATTAGAGGTTGTTGCTACCAACGTTCCATTAATATCTACTTTATGAACAGGCTTATTACTCTTATCAAACAAATCGCGCAGCTCTTCCGTTTCCTTGGAAAAGTTGTGGTTCTCATGAAAAATTGCCAAACCTTCTGCAAGTTCAAGCATATCTGTCTTCGAGTCGTGTAATTCGAACTCAAGACCATTATCTGAACTCCAGGCCTGCATCACCTCCGTAAATGGAGTATTGGCAACAAAGACTATTTTTTTCGTGGTCATTTTGGCTCACAATTTATTTCAAGACCTCACTATGAAAGTCTCGAAAATCGGGGTGCAAAAATAGGATTTTAAACCGAATGAACAGGGATAACCTTCCTTTTTTTTACACTTTTCCGGTTTTACTAGATTAAAATCACTTATAATACCCCAATAAGTTCATAAAGTCAGAAGCACTTTGCTCTTCAGAAAACACCTTGGTTACCAACTGACCATTCTCATTTCTTGAAATGAGAATATGCCTGGGTTCAGGAATCAGGCAGTGTTTCAGTCCTCCGAAACCTCCAATTGTTTCCTGATATGCTCCCGTATTAAAGAAGCCAATGTAAAGTGGTGAGTTCGGATCGAACTGGGGTAAATAGATAGCGTTTGAATGTTGTTCTGAATTGTAATAATCATCACTATCACAGGTAAGTCCTCCTAACAAAACTCGTTCGTATTTTTCTTCCCACTTGTTCACGGGAAGCATTATAAAACGCTGATTAATCGCCCATGTATCCGGAAGATTTGTCATGAAAGAACTATCGATCAGATTCCATTTCTCACGATCATTCTGATGTTTTTGGTACAGTACTTTGAAAATTGCTCCCGCACTCTCTCCTACCGTGAAAGAACCAAATTCCGTAAAAATATGTGGCTCAGGAATATTCTCCTCCTCACAAACATGCTTTACCTGTTGCAGGATTTCCTGTACCATATAGAAATAATCATAATCAAAAGCCAACGATTTCTTTATCGGGAACCCTCCTCCTATGTTGAGCGAATCAAGTGTAGGGCACACCTTTTTCAACTCACAATATACGCGAAGACATTTTGTTAATTCATTCCAGTAATACGCCGTGTCCGTAATTCCTGTATTGATGAAAAAGTGTAACATCTTTACATCTACACGGGGATTATCTTTAATAAGCGTATTGAAAAAAGGAAGAATATCACGGTATCGAATCCCCAAACGAGAGGTATAAAACTCAAATTTAGGCTCTTCTTCCGAAGCAATCCGGATTCCGATTGATACGTTCTTGTCTGTAGCTTCCAGTAATTCACTTACCTCTCTGAAGTTATCAACGATAGGAATCACTTTTATATCTTCCTGATCAATAAGGTTAGCAATATTCTGAATGTATTTGGGCAATTTGAATCCATTACACAACACGTAGTTGTTGGGACCTAACTTCCCTTTATTCTTTAAGTTTTGAACGATATCTATGTCAAAAGCAGAAGAAGTTTCAATATGTATATCGTTTTTCAATGCTTCATCCAGAACAAATGAAAAATGAGAGCTCTTTGTACAGTAACTATAATAGTAATTTCCTGAATACCCCAGGTTGCTCATTGCTTCTCTGAACCAGCTTTTGGCACGTTGAATATTATTACTTATTTGAGGTAAATAATGAAATTTAAGTGGTGTACCATATTCTTTGATCAGGTTCATCAGGTCAATCCCGTGAAAGGTAAGGTTTCCTTCCTTCAACTTAAACTCATTCTGAGGAAAATCAAAGGTTTGCTCTATTAAATCTCTGTACTTTGTCTTCATTTATTTCTTCATTCCACGCCTTTATTTTCTCTGCGCTCACACAAATTTCGATAAAATTTATCAGTTATTATCATTTTTTAAATTTCACTTGCGTGATTTTTACTTTTCATCCTGAACATTGCCATTAACAACACCCCAAACAACACACTGGCAAATAACAAGTGTGCAGTCTGAATCAGACCCGGCATATTGAAATGTCCAAGCAAAATTCCGGACACCAATTCTACCACAAGTATATAAAACGACCAGTGTATAATTCGTAACTCTTTGTCCTTTCTCTTGAACCAATACACGCCTGCGATCAACACCAACACTAACCATGAAAAACTACGGTGAATAAAGAACGGAATAGAAAAATAGGAACTCCAATCTTCTCTTTCCACTCCTGCTTTTCGTAAAAAATCAATTTCTTCTCTCACCTGAGTCCCCAAAAACATCTGGGCAAAGGTCACCGTAAAAATGATGAACATCAACCAGTAAATCGTTTTTGAAACAGCCAGATCTTTTTGTTGAACAGGAGAAACCATCCTGATAATATACAATTGCAGTCCGATAATCACCAGTGCCAGTAGCATATGAACCGTAATCGTCCATGGAACAAGATTGGTTGCCACAACAATGGATCCAAACCATGCCTGAAACACGAGTATAATCAGATTCAATGTTGACACGAAAACGAGTCTTCGTTTTCTGTATTTGAACAAAATCCAGAGGAAAGAAAGCAAAATGAGGTTTCCGGCTACAAAACCGAACAAACGATTAGCGTATTCCGTCCAGGTCTTTCGGGCATTAAATTCTTCCTCTATCAAAATAGACTCCATGTTATCCCCCAGTTTTTTCGCCTCTCCTTCAAGACCAACTGCCGATAACATTTTCATGAATTTCTCAACTTTATTTTTCCGCTTCTCCGAATAAATATCCTGGTAATTTTCCGGTAATATTTTTGCGTCCGTTGGGGGCACCCACTGTCCGAAACACTTTGGCCAATCCGGACACCCCATTCCACTTCCGGTTATCCGAACAAAACTTCCGGCTATAACAACCAGATAAATAAAAACTAATGTAATCCAACTAAGGCGGACAAACGAACGAGAAACAGGTATTTTCATAACAAATCCTTTTACTAAATCCAGTTCCCGCAAAAATACCAATTACTTTCGCGTGGGATAAGCACGAACGAACTTTTTATCATTTCAAACGTCTTACTCCCGGAATACTTTCAAAAGCATTCCTCAATTCACTCAATTCTATTAACTTAGCAGTATGCGAATTTCGTGTTTTCTGTTATCCCTTATTTTCCTGACCTCTTTTTCAGGTTATGCGTCGCATATTGTTGGAGGAGAGATGTATTACGACTGTCTGGGAAACAATCAGTACAGAATCACTTTAAAGATTTACCGCGACTGCTTTTCGTCAGGAGCTGATTTTGACTCTCCGTTGCCGGTAACTATTTTCACCGGTAATAATCAATTTGTGCGTGTAGAGGATGTTCCTTATCCGGGAAACACTACGATCCCGGTTACGTTTAACAATCCATGCGTTACACCTCCAAACAACATTTGTGTTCAGGAAGCTATCTACACCAAAGTTATCACACTGGCTCCTTCAGCAAGCGGATATAAACTCGCCTACCAACGTTGCTGTAGGGGACCTGCCGTTCAAAACCTACTAAATGCTGATGATGTTGGTCTGACATTACTTGCTACGATTCCTCCTGCGGGTATTACGGACTGTAACAGTTCTCCACGATTTAGTGATTTTCCTCCTTTGATGCTTTGCAACAATGATCCCCTAGTATTCGACCATAGCGCTACAGATCCGGATGGAGACCAACTTGTATACGAGTTATGCGCCCCCTACAATGGAGGAACTACTTTTGATCCCCTTCCTAATCCGGCTGATACTCCTCCTTATTCATTGGTACCTTGGGAGACTGGGTTTTCGGCCGTCGTTCCATTAGGCCCGGGTTCTTCTGTCACAATAGATCCAACTACCGGTGTATTAAGTGCCGCCCCTAATCTTACGGGACTTTTTGCGGTTGGTGTCTGTGTCAAAGAATACAGGAACGGAACATTGATCGGAACTACAACCCGGGATTTTCTTTTCAGGGTTATTAATTGTCAGATCCAGCTAACATCAGAAATTACGCCTCAGGAAGAAATGGAAGGATTCACCTCCTACTGTGAAGGCCTGACCATTACGTTTGAAAATGATTCATTCAACGGCGACACTTACTTTTGGGATTTCGGAGTATCAGGAACAGACGCTGACACTAGTAATTTAGTTACTCCAACCTATACTTTCCCCTCTGCCGGAGACTATGAAGTTACCTTAATTGTTAATCGTGGTTGGCCCTGTACTGACACCAGCAAACAGATATTCAGAGTGTATGAAGAGTTCTATGTACAATATACTACTCCCCCACCTCAATGCATCGAAAACAACAATTTTTCATTTCAGGCTGACGGACAATTTAACCCGGCAACAACCAGTATAATCTGGGATTTCGGAAATGAAGCAACCACTGCGCAATCACAGGACTTAAACCCTCAGAATATTGTTTTCAACGCCAGTGGTTATCACACAGTCACCTTGTCTGGAAATAATGGAGTTTGTCAATCAGTTTATACAGACTCCATACTCGTGTTCAAAATACCAACTATTGATTTTGATCTTGATACCGGCTTAATGTGTGCTCCTTATCTTGCCCGTTTCTACAATAATTCACAGTCCGATACAGAAATAATTTACGTATGGGATTTTGGAGACGGGACGATGTCCAATGAAGAAAACCCTACACATGTTTATCCGAATCCAGGTGTATATGATGTTACTCTCAGTATAGTTGTTGACGATGGCTGTCAGGCGGATCTTTCCATGACGATTGAAAATGCGATTGATGTCAAACCAAGCCCTACAGCAAATTTTTCTCTTTCCGCAGATACTGTATCTGCATTTGAACCCTGGGTAACGCTGTCTGATGAATCTATTGACGGGATTGAACACTGGTACTACTTCACACCCCAGGATTCGACATCCGAGCGGAATACGGATTGGGCCTACTTAGATGGAGGCACTCACTATCCGATGCAAATTGTAACCAATTCTTTTGGTTGCAAAGACACTATGATTCGCAGGATTTATGTGATTCCTTATACGACTTTATACGTACCTAATGCTTTCACTCCGGATGGCAATGGATTAAATGATGTCTTCCTGCCTGAGGTACGGGATGTGCTGGAATACCGCTTTGATATCTATACCCGATGGGGCAATCGTATTTTCACTACTGATAATCCCAAACAAGGATGGGATGGAACACACAACGGAAAACCTGCCGGAGACGGAGTTTATGTATACCAGATTTTCTTCAAAAAAGCACATACAAATCTTAACGAGATCGTCCGCGGACATTTTACTCTGATTCGCTAATTACGATCAAAAAACCATCAATTTAGGCTCCAGATAGTCCATCATTGCGTATTTAACTCCTTCTCTCCCGAAACCTGAATCTTTCACCCCTCCGTACGGCATCTGATCCACCCGGAAAGTAGTTGATTCATTTACAATCATTCCACCAACTTCGAGGCATTCATAACAAGTTTCCAACACCTCATGATCCCTTGAAAAAACGGAAGCCTGTAACCCGAAACGACTGTCATTCACCTTTTTTATTACCTCATCAAGGGTCGAATAAGTATCCAGGCATACTACCGGACCAAAAACTTCCTCGTCCCAGACTTTCATCCCCTTAGCAGCACTTTCCAATAAAGCAGGTGCAATTAAAGCTCCTTTTCTCTCTCCTCCACAAATAATTTTCGCTCCGGATTCCTCAGCCTCCTTTAACCAGTTCTCCACACGACGTGCATTCTTTTCATCAATCATAACACTATAGCGCGTATCCTTATCAGAAGGATCACCTACCCGTAACTTTTCTACTTCCTGACAATACAACTCACGAAATTCTGCATACTTATCTTTATGAATAAAAATGCGTTGTGTATGAATACACACTTGTCCGCTATAGGCATAACCACCCACAATCAATTTCTGAACTGTGGCAGCTATATCTGCATCCTTATGTACAATTGCAGCAGCATTTCCTCCCAATTCCAGAACTACTTTCTTTTTTCCTGCCTGTGATTTCATTTTCCATCCCACATCCGGGGATCCTGTAAATGAAAGTACGTTTATTCTGGTATCTTCTACCAGTTTTTGTCCTGTTACTCGTGAACAGGGTAAAACCGACAACGCCCCTTCCGGAAGGTTCGTATGAGCAATTATATCTGCAAGCAATAATGCCGTTAAAGGAGTAGATGAAGATGGTTTCAATAGGATCGGAGAACCTGTGGCAATTGCCGGTGCAATCTTATGAGCAACTAGATTCAGGGGGAAATTAAACGGACTTATTCCCGCTATAATTCCCGCACTCTTATACTCAACTCTTCCTTTCTTTCCTCTTCCCTGCTCTGTCCAGTCCAATGCCAGAATCTCCCCCGGAATACGCTTACATTCCTCGGCTGCCACACGAAAAGTTTCTATACCTCGCTGTACTTCTCCACTAGCATATCTATATGGTTTGCCGGATTCCAGAACAATCAGGTTCGCAAACTCTTCTGCTCTGGCTTCTAATTCCTGTGTGATCTGCATTAGGATGACACTGATGTCTCCGGTCGAAAGAGAGGTGTATGCTTTTTTCGCTTGTATTGCAAGAGCAATAGCCCGCTCAATATGTTCTTCACCTGCTAAAGAAATAGTTGTAATCACTGTTTCGTCAAACGGGTTTAGCACCTTCATCTTTTCCGTTGAAGAAATCCACTGACCTCCTAAAAACAAATCACTTTTCATACCCTATTATTTTACGACCATGGCTGCATATCCTGACTATAAAGTCGAGGTGGAACGATCTCCTTCTCGGTAAAAGCAACCCCATACTCCTCCAGCTCTTGCAAAACCGGATTGTATATTTCAGGATAAATCGGGATTTGTACGCCTTTCAATGCAATCGTACCGTTTAAAATCATTCTCCCGCAAATAGCAGCAGGTAAACCAACAGTATTACTCATAGCTGTATACGTTCGATCCTCACCGATATTCGCCATATAGGAAACGACTTCTCTGTGTTCTCCCTCAAGGATGTAGACAAATTTATGATACATGACAATCATATCTTTATCATCTTCCTTCAATCCCCATTTTTCTTCCAGAATCTTTTGAAGTGCCTGTGCCGGGGTTGCACTCTTAATCCCGACAATTTTATCACTTGAGAAAATATCCAGCCAAACCAGTTTGTCCCAGAGCGTATCATCGAGGTCAATCTTCAGATAGTGACGCAATTTCAACTCAACCGAATCATTTTCATTGTATGGAAGAAAAGAGTTAATAAACTCACGATATGTCATCTTTTCACTTCCTTCAATTACGTATGAATCATCCGTAGCTCCCAGTTGAACGAATACATCCCAGGCTCTGCAAAACCCTTTTCTTCGCAAGGTCCCTCTGAAAATCGTTGGAATATCATCCAGTTTGTAAACGGATCTGTAACTCAAAGAGTCCCGATTTGCGTATCCTTCAAATTTTCCTAACTCATCCAATTCTATGATCTCTGTCCGGCGGAAAAGTTTTGTATAGGGAATGTATTTATATTTTCCTTCCTGTATAAACTTAGCTGCACCTCCCTGACCTGCCAGGACAACGTTTCTTGGGTTCCAGGTAAATTTATAGTTCCATGGATTATCATCTGATTCAGGCGCAACCAAACCTCCCGTAAAAGATTCAAAAATCGTTAGTTTCCCCCCTTTCGACTCGATCGTATCAATTACCTTTTTGGCACTCATATGATCAATTCCCGGATCTACACCTATTTCATTCAGGATAATTATTCCTGCTTTTTCTGCTTCCTCATGCAATGCTTTCATTTCCGGAGAAACATAAGATGGAGTAATCAGATTTGTACGTAGCTCTATACAATCCCGTGCCACGTCAATGTGGAAACGAGCCGGTAACATACTTATAACCAGATCAGCTTTTTCGATTTCCGGTCTTCTTTCTACAGGATCCAATGCATTAAAAGCCAAAGCTACTCCACGCGGATGACTTCCCAGTTTTCTTTTCACCAGTTCTTTGTCCTGATCGACTACTCTTATCTCCCAATTTTCTCGTTCAGCATTTTGTAAAAAATAGCGTATTAAAGATGAAGATGACAAGCCCGCACCTATAACTAGAATTGTTTTCATGAAAGCAAATTTGTTCATTTTTTATCATTGCGACTAAGGTAACAAGTTTAATTTTTTCCACATGCAATTTCACACAAATTTACCCCCTATATGTTCTTTTTCTTAACACAATCACCGCTAACAACCTTTTTTAACCGCTCATATAATTTCGATCACTTTTTCTTCTCTCAAGACCCAAATAGCCTGATATGTTTGTAAATTCGTTGTTATTACTACAAAAATTTACCCCATGCTAAAAAAAATTACATCCCTCTTGACGGTTGGATTAGTTACCGGAGTATCCTTTGCACAAACTCCTCATTATATTCATTGTGCTTCAGACCATGCCATATCGTATCAGGAAGAATTAACTCCCGGATACAGATCCATCGTAAACTCAGCTTTTGATTATGCAAAAGAACGTGCCGTTGTAAACGGACAACAAAAGAATTCTTATACGATTCCCGTAGTCGTGCATATCGTTTACAACACCCCTGAACAAAATCTGCACGATTCAGTGATTTTTAATCAGATTGCTAATCTCAATAAAGACTTTAACCGGCAGAATGACGACGCTGGCAATGTACGCCCGGTCTTTAACCCGGTTGTCGGCTCAGCAGATATTCACTTTCAATTAGCTCAGTATGATCCCGACGGAAACCCGACTAATGGTATAACCCGTACACAAACGTCAACTACCAGTTTTGGAAGTTTTAATTCCTTTCTCGGAGATATGTCAGTCACTGAGAGCGTTAAGTCTTCTACAGATGGAGGTATTTCTCCCTGGAATCAGGATGAATACCTAAACATCTGGGTATGTAATATGTCTATCTCTTTT